>NZ_JAVVLT010000034.1:0-10475 GCF_036224885.1 Marinobacter sp. OP 3.4 | reverse complement strand
CTTGCCGGGTGGTGTGGGAGGGGCGGTGCCTTATGGCTCCCCCCTATCCCGATTGTGGCGCACAAAAAACGCCAGCCCGGAGGCTGGCGTTTTTCCTTGCCCCGCCAGGCGGGGGATCAGGCTCAGGCCACGTCTGCGGACTTCGCCTTCTCGGAGTACTCTTCCATCTGATCGAAGTTCATGTAGCGGTAGATCTCCGACGACATGCTGTTCAGATCCTTGGCGTACTCCATGTACTCGGCCGGTGACGGCAGCTTACCCAGCACCGCGCCAACCGCCGCCAGTTCCGCGGAGGTCAGGTACACGTTGGCGCCATCGCCCAGGCGGTTGGGGAAGTTACGGGTGGAGGTGGACAGCACGGTGGACTTGGCTTCCACCCGTGCCTGGTTACCCATGCACAGGGAGCAACCCGGCATCTCGGTGCGCACACCGGCGGTGCCGTAGGTGTTGAAGTAGCCTTCGTCCATCAGCTGCTGCTGGTCCATCTTGGTGGGCGGGGACATCCACAGGCGGGTCTTCAGCGGCTCCTTGTTCTGCTCAAGCAGCTTGCCGGCGGCGCGGAAGTGACCGATGTTGGTCATGCAGGAACCGATGAACACCTCGTCCACCTTGTCGCCGGCCACTTCGGACAGCACCTTGGCGTCGTCCGGGTCGTTCGGGCAGCAGACGATGGGTTCCTTGATGTCGGCCAGGTCGATTTCGACCACGTGGGCGTATTCCGCGTCCTTGTCGGCGCGCATCAGGCTCGGGTTGTCCAGCCACTCTTCCATCTGCTTGGCGCGACGCTCCAGGGTACGGGGGTCGCCATAGCCTTCGGCGATCATCCAGCGCAGCATGGTGATGTTGGACCGCAGGTACTCGGCTACGGACTCTTCGGACAGGTTGATGGTACAACCGGCCGCAGAGCGCTCGGCGGAAGCGTCGGACAGTTCGAACGCCTGCTCAACGGTCAGGTGCTCCAGGCCTTCGATTTCCAGGATACGACCGGAGAACTCGTTGATCTTGCCTTTCTTCTCAACGGTCAGCAGGCCTTCCTTGATGCCGTACAGCGGGATGGCGTGTACCAGGTCACGCAGGGTGATACCCGGCTGCATCTCGCCCTTGAAACGCACCAGGACGGATTCCGGCATGTCCAGCGGCATGACGCCGGTGGCGGCGGCGAAGGCCACCAGACCGGAACCGGCCGGGAAGGAGATGCCCATGGGGAAACGGGTGTGGGAGTCACCACCGGTACCCACGGTGTCCGGCAGCAGCATGCGGTTCAGCCAGGAGTGGATGATACCGTCGCCCGGACGCAGGGAGACACCGCCACGGGTGCGGATGAAGTCGGGCAGGGTGTGCTGCATTTCCACGTCAATCGGCTTCGGATAGGCGGCGGTGTGACAGAAGGACTGCATCACCAGGTCAGCCTGGAAGCCCAGGCACGCCAGGTCTTTCAGCTCGTCCCGGGTCATCGGGCCGGTGGTATCCTGGGAGCCGACGGTGGTCATGTGGGGCTCGCAGTAGGTACCCGGGCGCACGCCCTGGCCTTCTTCCAGGCCACAGGCCTTGCCGACCATCTTCTGGCCCAGGGTGAAGCCCTTGGTGCCTTCTTCCGGATCACTGGGCAGACGGAAGATGTCGGTGGGGCCCAGGCCCAGGGCAGCACGTGCCTTGGTGGTCAGGCCGCGACCGATGATCAGCGGAATACGGCCACCAGCCTGTACTTCGTCCAGGATGACATCGGACTTGAAGCTGAACTCGGAAATGGTCTCGCCGGCTTCGTTCAGGATCTTGCCGTCATAGGGGCGGATCTCGATGACGTCGCCCATGTTCAGGTCATCAACCGGGGCTTCGAATACCAGGGCGCCGGCGTCTTCCATGGTGTTGAAGAAGATCGGGGCCACCTTGGAGCCGATGCAGACACCGCCGGCACGCTTGTTGGGCACGCCCGGAATGTCTTCACCAAAGAACCACAGTACCGAGTTGGTAGCGGACTTACGGGAGGAGCCGGTACCCACCACGTCACCCACGAAGGCAACCGGCAGGCCCTGGCTCTTGATCTCGTCGATCTGGCTCATGGGGCCGGTCACGCCGGGTTCTTCCGGCTTCAGGCCATCGCGTTCCATCTTGTAGGCAGCGCGGGCGTGCAGCGGGATGTCCGGGCGGGACCAGGCATCCGGGGCCGGGGACAGGTCATCGGTGTTGGTCTCACCGGTCACCTTGAAAACGATCATCTTGGTGCTCTCGGGCACCTTTTTCTTGCTGGTGAACCACTCGGCGTTGGCCCAGGACTCGATCACCTCTTTGGCGACAGCATTGCCGGCGTCCATCTTTTCCTTCACGTCGTTGAAGGCGTCGAACATCAGCAGGGTTTTCTTGAGCTTCTCGCCGGCCAGCTTGGCCAGCTCGTCGTTGTCCAGCAGCTCGACCAGGGTGGCGATGTTGTAGCCGCCCTGCATCATGCCCAGCAGCTCCACGGCCTTTTCCTTGTTCAGCAGCGGGCTGGTCGCCTCGCCCTTGGCAATGGCGGACAGGAAACCGGCCTTGACGTAGGCTGCTTCGTCAACGCCCGGCGGGATGCGGTTTTCCAGCAGGTAAACCAGGAACTCTTCCTCGCCCTTGGGCGGGTTCTTCAGGAGTTCCACCAGTTCAGCGGTCTGCTCCGCATTCAGCGGCTTGGGGGGAATGCCCAGAGCTTCGCGCTCTGCAACGTGTTCACGGTATGCTTCTAACACGATATCGACCCTCATCAGTTGGGGAACCCGCGCGGGCCTCGTGAGCTGGCGGGCGTTGTGTTGTGTGGAAAAGGCCACGAATCGGCGCTGCATTCTATAGGAATCGGGTGTCAAAGTTAAGGTGCCGTTGGTCGTAACTGGTTGTCACGGTGTATACTCCGCCCGCTTAACCCACCTCGAATGACTTGTACCCATGACTGATCTGACCGCCGCCATTGAAGAGATCCATGGCTTTCTGCCCTGTGCCACACCTCGCCAATGGATCGATAATGCCCTGGCCAATCCGGACCTGATGTTGATTGATCATGCCCATTGCGAGAAGAAGGCGGCGTCCACGGCATTGAGCCTGATGTACCGATATGTGGACAATACCGATCTGCTCAATAAGATGTCCCGGCTGGCGCGGGAGGAGTTGCGGCATTTCGAGCAGGTGCTGGCGATCATGAAGAAGCGTGGGATCGCCTATGGCCATTTGTCTCCGGCCCGCTATGCTGCGGGTTTGCGGGAACTGGTGCGGTCGGAGGACCCGGGGCGTCTGGTGGATGTGCTGATTGTCGGCGCCATTATCGAGGCCCGCTCCTGTGAGCGTTTCGCGGCCCTGGCGCCGCACCTGGACGATACCCTGGCGGATTTCTACAACGGCCTGCTGAAGTCGGAGGCCCGTCATTACCGGGATTACCTGAAGCTGGCGGAGCAGGCCAATGGTGGGCCGGTGGATGAGCGGGTAGGGGAGTTCCTGGCCATCGAGAAGCGGTTGATCGAGGAGCCGGATGAGGAATTCCGGTTTCATAGTGGGCCGATTCCGAACTAAAGCAGGAGATATCTCCCAGATATGGGAGAGCTGGGCCGGGAACACTTTTCCAGACCCTGGAGCGCCAGGGACGGCGCTCGTCGAGCTCTATGACCGCCAGGGAAGGCGGGAATGCCGATTTTGCAGGAGCAAAGATCGGCCAAGGACGTACTTGCCGGGCGTGTCCCGGAAAATGGCATCGCCCTGCGGGCTTTGCACCTGATCGTAAGTCCTGTGCCCTTGTTGGTTCAGTAGCCTGTAGATCCGGTGCAAGCAGAGGCTGGTCGGTGAAATTTTTCCAGACACGCCTCGCAAGTACGTCCATGTAGGGCTCCGTCGCGCCATCCCTGGCGCTCCAGGGTCTGGAAAAATCTCCCCAACCAGCCTCTTTACCGGCAATGGAGTTAACGCTCGTAAAAAAAACAGGTGTTTATAACTCCCGACACAATTCCATCCACCGATCAATCCCCGCACTGCGATACTTCTGCCGGTGCAGGATGAAATAGAACTGCCGGTCAAAGCGCCGGTGGGCCGCCGCCCTCAAGGGCACCAGCGACCCCCGGTTGAACGCGTCCTGCAGGCAGACCCGGGACAGGCAGCCGATGCCCAGGTTGGCCTCCACCGCCCGCTTGATGGCCTCCGTGTGCTCCAGCTCCAGCAGGATATTCAGATCCGGCAGCAAACCATGCATGCCCCGCTCGAACGTCTGACGGGTGCCGGAGCCGGGCTCCCGGGCGATCCAGGTGGCGGACTTCAGGTCCTCGTCGTTGAGCCCCTGCTTGTTGGCCAGGGGGTGCTTCGGTGAACAGAAAATCACCAGCTCATCGTTGCGCCAGGGGATCACCTCCAGCTCCGGGGCCTGCAACTCCCCCTCAATGAGGCCAATATCCAGCTCGAAATCCATGACCCGCCTGGCGATGGAGCTGGTATTGGCTACCTCCAGCGACACCCGGGGTTTCGTGGGCGTGTCCATATAGCGGGCCATCACGCCCACCGCCAGATAGTTGCCAATGGTCAGCGTAGCCCCTACCTTGAGTGCGCCTACCTCCGTATGTTTGCTGAAGGCTTGCTCCAGCTCGTTGGCCTGGGCCAGCACGCTTTCCACTTTGGGGCGGTACAGGCGGCCCAGCTCATTAAGCTGCAGTCGTTTGCCGACCCGGTCGAACAGTTTGATGTCGAACTGGTTCTCCAGCTCCTTCAGGGCGCTGCTGGCGGCGGACTGGGACATGGCCAGCGACTCGGCCGCCCGGGTGATGTTCTGGTAGTGGGAGGCGGCCAGGAAAACCTCAAGTTGGCGGAACGTGTACTTCATAATCGGTTTTCTCGAATAACGTTATGAAAATATCCCATTTCATCGATAGGTTACCTTTGGCGTAACATACACTCAATCGCATTTACCCCGTTTCGCAAGAAACCCAGAGATTCAGGTGGACGATCCATTATGAGCAAGATGAACGTAGAGACCGTTACCAGCGTCCGGCACTGGAACGATACGCTGTTCAGCTTTACCACCAGCCGTGATCCGGGCTTCCGGTTCAAGAACGGCCACTTCACCATGATTGGTCTGGAAACCGATGG
Organism: Marinobacter sp. OP 3.4; assembly: GCF_036224885.1. Taxonomy (NCBI): domain Bacteria; kingdom Pseudomonadati; phylum Pseudomonadota; class Gammaproteobacteria; order Pseudomonadales; family Marinobacteraceae; genus Marinobacter; species Marinobacter sp. OP 3.4. Next base: position 5,390 of record NZ_JAVVLT010000034.1, on the reverse strand, counting down.
CAAGCCGCTGATGCGCGCCTACAGCATCGCCAGCGCCAATTATGAGGAAGAGCTGGAGTTCTTCTCCATCAAGGTACAGGACGGTCCGCTGACCTCCCGCCTTCAGAAGATCCAGGTGGGCGATGAAATCCTGGTGAGCCGCAAGCCCACCGGTACCCTGATCCTGGATAACCTGCTGCCGGGCAGGAACCTGTGGCTGATCAGCACCGGCACCGGCCTGGCCCCGTTCATGAGCATCATCAAGGACCCGGAAGTCTATGAGGCCTTCGACAAGGTGATCCTCACCCACGGTGTCCGCTATGCCTCCGAACTGGCGTATCAGGAAGAGATCGAGGGCCTGCCCAACAACGAGTACTTCGGTGAGATGGTGGATGGCAAGCTGCTGTACTACCCCACGGTTACCCGTGAGGATTTCCGCAACCAGGGCCGTCTGACCGATGCCATGCAGAGTGGCAAGCTCACCAGCGACCTTGGCCTGCAGGACTTTGACCTGGAGAACGACCGGTTCATGGTCTGTGGCAGTCCGAGCATGCTCAAGGACACCTGCCGAATCCTGGATGACATGGGCTTCAAGGAGGCCCGTCAGGGCGACCTGGGCCACTACGTCATCGAGCGGGCGTTTGTAGAACAGTAGGACTTCTGAAGCCCCTCGCCTTGAACCCCGGCACCGCCCGGGGTTTTTTTGTGGGCGGTCGTTGCGGGTGTGGACATCGACTACACTCGTGATGCCGACAGGCCGGTGAGTCACCCATCCTGACGGCTGCCCGCCATTGACCAGTCACTGACAGGAGTTGGCTTTTGCGCGTATTACTTCCATTGGTCCTGACGGTGCTGGTGACCGCTCTGAACGCAGTCGCTGCCAGGGCGCAGTCCGATCTCACCCTGTCCCTGTCCGAACCGTCGTTCGAGTGGATTGCCGGCCAGATATTCCGTAATGAATGCAGTGCCCGCGAGGATTGCCTGGTGCACTGGAACCGGGGAGAAGCCTTTCCCTCCCTCGGTATCGGACATTTCATCTGGTATCCGATGGGGGTGGAGGGGCCCTTCCAGGAGAGCTTCCCCTCGCTGGTCACCTATGGCGTACAGCAGGGTGTCGACATGCCCGACTGGTTGGTCTCCCAGGCATCGTTGGGCGCACCGTGGCCTGATCGGGATACCTTCCTGCAGGCGGTGGATTACGATCCGCGTGTCCGGGAGCTACGGGAGTGGTTGGCTGGCCACCAGTCCTTCCAGGCCGCCTTCCTGGTATCCCGGGCCCGGGAAGCCCTGGAACAGGTGATATCCGCTTCCGGCGACCCTGACAGTACATGCCGTAAACTTGATGCCCTGGTCACCACGCCGGGGGGCGTCTATGCCCTGGTGGACTATGTCAATTTCAAGGGCGAGGGCCTCTCCGAATCAGAGCGGTACCAAGGGGTTGGCTGGGGGCTGCTGCAGGTGCTGGAAGCCATGCCCGATGACAGGGCAGATCAGGAAACCGCGCTGGCGGCGTTCAGGCAGGCGGCGGCCCGTGTCCTGACGCGGCGTGCCGAGCTGTCTGGGCGGGCTATCGAACGGCAGCAGTGGCTGCCCGGCTGGCTGAACCGGGTGGATACCTATCGTGAACCGAGCAGCTCAGGCCCATGACGTAACGTTGACGACAGAGGCTCTGTTACCGCAACCAGCTGCGCAGCTTGACCGCCAGGCGCTCGGCATCCGTCAGTTGCTGTCGTTCGGCCAGTAGCCGGGCGAGTACATCCGGTCGGTCGGTGATGATGGCGTCTACCCCCATGTCGATCAGCCTGGCCATTTCCGACGGCTGGTTGACGGTCCAGGCGTGCAGTTCGTAGTCCAGTTGTCTGGCCCGGGCCACGGCTGCGGTGGAAATCCGGTTATGGCGCAGGCCCAGGATATCGAATTGCCCCTCGCGCAGGGGGCCGATGACGAACTGGGCCAGCAATGCGGTTCGCAGGGACGGTTCCATCGCCCTGGCGTCGTTCAGTACGTGGCGTTCGGCGGCGGCGATAACGGTGCCTTCAAGGGCGTCTTCCCGGCGGAGTACCCGCACCACCTGTCGGGCCAGGTCGCGGCTGTTGTGGTCTGGCTTCAGGTCGAGAAACAGGTTGGCCCGGCCACGGGCCAGGTCGATCAGCTGCGTCAGCGTCAGCACCCGCTCGCCCGCATAGTCGGGTGAAAACCAGGCCCCCGCGTCCAGCGTGCGGAGTTCCTCCCACTGCAGGTCCGAAATGCGCTCAGGTCGCCCGACCAGGCGATCCAGGTCCGCATCATGCCACAGGACCAGTTTGCCATCCGCGGTCATGCGGACGTCCACCTCCAGCAGGTCGGCACCGTCGGCAATGGCCCTTTCCAGGGCGCTGGCGGTGTTCTCGGGGGCGACAAACGCGTTACCCCGGTGGGCGATGACGGTGACGTCGTCATGCTCACTAAAGGCCCCCACGATCAGTACCGCCTGAACAACGACGATAACCACCAGTACCGCTTCCAGCAGCCAGGCCCTGACGCTGGTGCTCCGTGGCGGGGCAGGCACATGGTGCTGGCGGGAGTGACCACTGGTGGACAGGTAGACGCGGTAGATCAGCAGACTGTATCCGGCGGACAGGGCAAAGGCCACCGCAATCATCAGCAGGAGGTACAGGGCAACATAAGCCGCGATGGCGGGGATCAAGGCCCGTGGGCTGGCGGGCATGAGGGCCAGGTAGGGCGCCCCCATCACCTGGAACAGGTAGGTAAACAGCAACGGCAGTACGAGCAGCACGCCGCCGCCCATGATCAGCGGCACCATCAACTGGCGTTTGCTGCCATGAATGCGCCGACTGCTGCTCAAAATGGCATCCAGGGCGGTGATCCGTTCCAGGGTGGCGATGGGCACCGCCAGACTCCAGCGCAGGAACAGCCAGCCATTGCCGCAAACCATACCCGCCGTTGCGGCGCCGGCGATACCGAGGAACCACCAGAGTTCCACCGGTCGGGTGATGTTGATGAAATAGGCCTCGTACCCGGATAGCAGGATCCACCATGCGACAGCGATGACCAGCATAAATGGCAGGGCGACCACCAGGTGTCCCACGACCTGGAGCAGGGTCAGCCAGAGCAGGCGACCGGATCGTCGGGCCACCAGCCAGAGTGCAGCGAGGGCCAGGCGATATTCGCCGGCCCTGTCCACCGAGGAGGCAATCACGGTCATGCCGGCCTGTTCCAGGGCCAGGGCGGCCATGACGGCGGTCAGGGTGAGCACCATCCACACCAGGCCACCGGCGGATAACAGGAAAGCCGCCATGCCGCCGGTACTGATGGCTCCCTGGCCGGTTACCGGCTCCAGGACAGAGAACAGGGTGCCCATCGCCGGTGCAAGCACGGCCAGGGTGAAGCCGGTGAAGAACAGGTGGTACAGCAACAGGCTGCGCCGGTGCCGTCGCAGGATACCGAGTGTATCAGTGACCAGTCTCATGGCCGGCTATCGTCGGGCGGATCGGTGGGAAGTTTGGCGGCCTCGTCGAACAGCCGCAGCCGTTGTTCCAGGGTCAGGAAGGGGGGCTGATCCGAGGGCGACAGGGAGCCGAACAGGCGCCCCGGCGTGAAGCGCCAGGTCTCGCAGCGCACCAGGCTTTCGGTACAGGCAAGCAACTGACCGGATTCCCGCAGGAAGAATTTCATGCCGGTGTAGGTGTCTGCCAGCATCAGTTCCCGTTCCTCCAGCCTGTCCTGGCTCAGCAGGCTGCGACCGGTCATGGGAGTGGGCGGTTCGCCGGCTCCGGTCGCGTCCAGGATGGTCAGCGGGATATCCAGTTGTGCCACGATACGATCACGGTCGGCATAGTCCTGCAACTGGTCGGGTTGGGGGGCTCGGATCGCCAGTACGCCGGTGTTGCCGTCAAGGGGAAAGACCGTCCGGTCCTGGCGCACGAAGCCGCCGGATTCGTCGGAGGTGAGCACCACCAGGGTATTATCGAGCACCCCGGACTGTTCCATGTCGTCCAGGAACCCGATCAGTGTCTGCTCCATGACCTGCATGGCATTGCGGCGGGCTTCCTGGGGATCGGTTGGCAGTGGTGTGTTGTCCTTATCGTCGCCCGCGATTTCACCACCGGTATCAAATGGGTGGTGCGTGCCCACGTTCAGCAGGGTCACCAGCCACCGGGATTCGTCCTGGTCAAGTTTCCGGAGACGCGTTGCGATATCGGCAAAATAGACCGGGTCCGGTGGTCCCCAGCCTTCCTGTTCCCCGTTCCCGGTGGCGAAGGCGGCGGCACCGGTGACCCGACTAAAGCCGGCGCGGGGCATGAAACGGTCCTTGCTCATATATTCCAGCGGAGCCGCCTGCCAATAGGCGGTGGTGTATCCCCGAGAGCGCAATGCTTCGGGCATACAGACGGGAAAGGCTTTGGCGTCAGCAACGTCTGCCATTTTGGTGGACAGACGCTGGAAATCCGGATACCGGCCGCACAGGATGGCGAAGGTGCCCCGGTCCGTCTGCCGTTCCATGCTGAGTGCGTTGCGGTACAGGCGGAAGCCCTTGCGGTTGAGGGCGCGCTCCAGCTTTTCCAGTGAAATGGCCGGCGTCAGGTCGTGGTACTCGCTGATGGAGGGGAAATAGGCGGCCGACAGACCTTCCACCATGATCAGCAGGACATTGGGGGGATTGTCGACGTCCGGTTGGGCCATATCGGCCTGGAAATAATCGTCGTCCTCGCCGATCGTGGCGTCCTTCGCTACCTCCTTGCCCACCTGAGAGCCGGCCGGTGCCAGGATGGCGCCCGGGATCTGGGCCAGCAGGCTGGCGACCGGGTTGTTCCGGGCCGTGGTCAGGCTGTGGGAGGCGGCCAGATAGATCAGGGTGGTAACGACGACCAGTACCGCGGCAGAGGTGGCACGGGGTGGCGGGCTCGGTACCAGCCACCGGTAGCTCCGGACCAGCAGCCAGGCAAGGCCAATGTAGACCGGTAACAACAGCAGTTGCGGATTGAGCACCGAGGACACCAGGAAAACCGGATCAGCGCTTTTGCTGATCATGGCCAGGCGAGGGTAGGTGCCGTGGGCCGACAGGTGCATGGCCGAGGCCATCAGCAGGCAGCCGAGGCCAATCACCAGGAAGACCCTGAGCAGGGTGGTGCGGGCCAGCATCAGCAGCCCTGTGAGTATGGCCGCCCCGGCCAGGTCGCTCAGCAGCATGCGGCCTGCCTCGGGCAGCACGCCGCTGTCCAGGAGAAAGCAGACCCGAACCAGCAGCAGCCAGGTGAATGCCATCAGCAATGTCATACCCAGGCGCTGATCCTGGAGGGCCCTGTAAACCGACATATCAGACTCCCATACTAGTGTCCCGTCCGGGTAATTCGTTAGCCTCAGCGTCGCGCCCTTCGGGAGCCACTGAGGGCCTTGATAGCCGCGTTGCG
>NZ_JAVVLT010000033.1:0-10618 GCF_036224885.1 Marinobacter sp. OP 3.4 | reverse complement strand
GACTACTTCTTCCTGAAGATAAAAGCAGCGTTTCCCGGTAAAGCGCGATGAACCATAAAAAAGCCCGGCATTTCTGCCGGGCTTCGTTATTGGCGGAGAGGGAGGGATTCGAACCCTCGATACGCTATTAACGTATACACACTTTCCAGGCGTGCGCCTTCAGCCACTCGGCCACCTCTCCAATAAACTGTTCCAAATCAGCGACCTCGTCGCTCATTTGAGGGCGAAAACTGTAATGGTTTTTTTGGGGTTTGGCAACCGTTGGCCTGAAAAAAATCCTCGTTGGTCAGGATGTGAACACACCGGCCTGCTGGATGACCATGTACACAGCGGTACCGGCCACGATGGACAGCAGGGCGTTCCGACGCCATAGATGCAGGGCAATCACAACCGCACAGGGTAGCAGGGCGTCAATGCCGAACGCCGGGGCTTTCCAGCTGGCGGACTGGATCAGGAAGACAACGACCAGCAGCGCCATGACGGCAGCGGGCAGGTAGCGGCCAATGTGCAGCAGTAGCGGATGCTCGTGGTGCCGGGACAGGAACAGGAACGGTATCACCCGCGTGGCAAAGGTGGCGGCGGTGGCTACCGCGATGAAGGCCAGGATATAGGTTGTGTCATCCATGGCTCTGCTCCGGGCTGGGGGATTTCCTGCGCTGGTACTGAAGCAGCAAGGCGCCGGTGGCCAGCACCACCGCACCAATCAGCTGGTGGGCATCTGGCAGCAGGGCCACCGCCACTGCCGCTGCCAGCGCGCCGGTCCATAGTGGGAAGGTTTCGCCAAGGGCCTTGTACTGCTCAATGGTCAGCACGATAAACAGGGCCACCAACGCGAACTCAATGCCGGTACTGTCAAAGCTGATGTTGTCACCGAGCAGGGCGCCGATGGCGCAACCGGCCACCCAGTAGCACTGGTTCAGCAGGGTGATCATGAAGTCGTTGCGTTGTTCCTGCTCCCGGGACCCTGGCCGGGGGCGGCTGGTAAGCAGTGAATAGGTTTCGTCCGTCAGGCCGAAGATCAGGTAGGCCTTGCGCCAGCCAGCACCCCGGAACTGGCCGAGCAGTGACAACCCATAGAACAGGTGGCGGGCGTTGAGCACGAACATGGCCAGGAACACTTCCAGCAGCCCCGCTTGGGCCGCGATCAGGCTGACCGAGAGGATCTGGCCGGCCCCGGCGAAGATGGTGATGCCCATCAGTGGCGCGTACCACCAGGCGTAATCCAGTTGGGCGGTGAACAGCACCCCGAAGGCCATGCCCAGGGGCAGGTACCCGAACAGGATGGGCAGGGTCTGTCGGAACAGCGTCGGATTCATGGCGTTTCCGTAAACAGCAGTGACGGGAAGCGGCACATGGTAACCCGACCGTCGTTGCTTTGCCCATATCTGGTGCGGGCGCTGTTGATTTTACAATTTTTCACGGAAAATCCGGGACTTGCTCCGGCATCTGAAACAGAACTGTCATTCAAGTGCCATAGGGTGCCGACATCAGGTTTCTACCCGGAGTGATCCATGCTTGCCACCGTCCGTGCCCGTATCTTCTTCTTTGCGTTTCTGGCCGTAACGGCATTGGCGGCGCTGGCCGCCATTTCCTGGTCCATCATCGGCCAGGCCAGCAACGCCACGGACTCGTTGGTCAACCGGGAGCTCCACCAGTCGTGGCAGTTGACCGACCTGGAGGAGGACCTGCGTCAGATCCAGGACCTGGCCTACAAGATCAAGGCCCAGTTGCTGCTGTGGGATGAGATCAACGGGGAGTTCGACAATATCCGGGGAAGCCTGCCGGAGCACTGGCAGGCGATCTCCGACAACCCCGATCTGTCCCCCTGGGCTGAATCCCATCAGCAGGCCTATGGCGAGGTGGAAGCCCTGCTGGATGCGATGGCCGAGGGTATCCAGGCCAGGTCCTACTATCAGGTGGGGCAGGTCGTGGATTTCGAACTGGTGCCCGCGGTGGATCCGATGCTCATGGCGATCCGGGAGCAGCAACTGGAACGCCGCCAGGCCATCAAGTCCAGCGCCGACAGCCTGCTGGCCTTTATGGAGCGCCAGGGTGGTTACCTGGTGGCCGGTTCGCTGGTGTTCCTGGGGACGGTGTTGCTGATGACCCTATGGCTGCGGCATACCGTGATTCTCCGATTGCGTCGCACGGAAGCCGCCCTGCGGTATATGGAAGCCAATTCAGACCTGCGGGAGCCCCCGGTTGTGTCCGGGCGTGACGAGGTGGCCGGTGTGAGCACCGCGATTGGTGGCCTGGTGGCACGCATTGAGACGTTCATACAGGACACGCGCAAGGCAGCGCTGTCCCTGGACGAACGGGCCCGGGTCCTGGAGGAGGAAGCGGAAACCGTTCAGCAGGCCTCGCGGCAGACCCGGGACCAGGTGTCCGACGTGTCCACGTCAATGGATGAGATTACCGCCCAGGCGGACAACGTGGAAACCGCCGCCCGGGATTCCCGCGCCACCATCGCCACGGCGGTGGACGGTAACCGGGACATCCAGCAGGGGCTGGCCCGTTCCGAAGAAGCTGCCGATCATACGGTCCGGGTGATTGGCGAGGTGTCTGGTGCCATCCAGGTGTTGTCGTCGTCCACCGGCAAGGTGGAGCAGGTGGTGAGCGTGATCGCCGACATTGCCGAGCAGACCAACCTGCTGGCCCTGAACGCCGCCATCGAGGCGGCCCGTGCTGGTGAACACGGCCGGGGTTTCGCCGTGGTTGCGGATGAGGTACGGACCCTGTCCCGCCGTACGTCGGACTCCACCGGGGAAATCCGCCAGTGGGTGGGCGACCTGGTGGACAATGTTGACGGAATCGAGCAGCGGCTCCATGAAATGCGCAGTGCAGGGGATGAGAACCGCAGCGAGCTCAATAACCTGAGAGCGCATCTTGAAAGCCTTAACGAACACTTCTCCCGGCTGGAATCCCTGAGCCAGGATATCGACGGCGCCATCCTGGCCCAGCGGGACAACATCGACCGGGTTGGGCGTCGCTCCCAGAGCCTGACCCAGAGCGCCGAACGGCTGGTGGGCTCGGTATCCCAGACCCGGGAGGTGAGCGATGCCCTGCGCGTTGAGTCCGGCTCCATCCGTGAGATCGTCGCCCGTTTCAGTGTCCGGGACACCAGGCCCCATAATACCCCCTGAGTGAGTTATGATGGCCGTTCATTTTTCGCGGACGGAGGCGCCATCATGGACCAGACCGAAAAAATCTCCGAGGCGGATCCCCGCCAGGAACCCTTCGTGGTGGACACCAGCCTGCTGACGGACGATCAGTTGGAAGGGCTGGTCCAGGAATATTGCACCCGCTACCATGGCCTCAACGATCAGGAAAGCCCCCTGCAGGAACAGGACCGGGTGATGTCCGCCGTCCGGCGCGGAGACCTGGTGGTCTGGTTTGACCCCGTGGAGAATACAGCGGGGCTGGGGCGGCCTCCTTCCCCATAAACAGGCTGAATAATAGGGTATAACCTAAAGCCAGTTCTGTTTATAGCCGTTCCGCCGTATCATGATGTACCCGGTTTTCGTGAGGATGGAGGCAAGTCCCGGATGATCTCTGTCGTAAAGAAGTACCTGTCATACATGCAATGAAATCTGTCAGAATGAGGCGCTGTCAGCTTTGTCGACTGATTCCGACCGGCCCGGGCTTTATGAAACCCGCCGGATTATCGATACTTGGCAACCACAGGTTTTGATTACGCGGGTAAAAAAGCTACAGTTTTCCAAAGGTGTTAATTCGTAGGCTATTCGTTCATTCCGACTGGCGGTACAATCGGTGGATTCCACCGCGCATCGCAGCATTGATCCAGGCAAGAGGTGAACATTGATCAGCGTACTGGTTGTAGATGACCACGAACTGGTTCGTTCCGGGATTACCCGGATGCTGGCCGATAACCCGGATATCCAGGTACTTGGCGAAGCCTCGTCCGGTGAAGAGGCGGTGGAGGCGGTACGCAAGAACCGCCCGGACATTGTGCTGATGGATATCCGCATGCCCGGTATCGGGGGCCTGGAGGCAACCCGCAAGATCCTGCGGCTGGACGATTCCATACGGGTGATCGTGGTGACGGCCTGTGCCGACGATCCCTATCCCACCCGGGTCATGCAGGCGGGCGCCACTGCCTATATCACCAAGGGTGCCGATATCGACGAGATGGTGCGGGCCATCCGCAAGGCCCACGCCGGCCAGCGCTACATCAGCCCCGAGATCGCCCAGAAAATGGCCCTCAAGCAGCTGGGTGGTGACGCCGAGGATCAGGATGAATCCCTGTTCGACCGCCTGTCCGAGCGGGAGCTCCAGATTGCGATGATGGTGGTGGATTGCCAGAAGGTACAGGACATTTCCGACAAACTGTGCCTGAGTCCGAAAACGGTCAACAGTTACCGCTACCGGATCTTCGAGAAGCTGGAGATTTCCAGCGATGTGGAACTGGCCCTGATGGCGGTAAGGTTCGGGTTGCTGGATGCCGACAAGGTCTGACCCGGCTACGAAGCCACAGCCAGAGGACCAGGAATTCGACAGCAAGGCATTCCTCAAGCGGCTAACGGAACGCCCCGGCGTCTATCGCATGTACGATGGCGAGGGCAGGCTGCTGTATGTGGGCAAGGCCCGCAACCTCAAGAAGCGCGTTGGCAGCTATTTCCGCAAGACAGGCCTGGCCCCCAAGACTGCGGCCCTGGTGTCCCGCATCCATCATATTGAAGTCACGGTTACCGGCAGCGAAACCGAGGCCCTGCTGCTTGAGCAGAACCTGATCAAGTCGGAACGGCCGCCCTATAACATCCTGATGCGGGACGACAAGTCCTACCCGTATATCTACCTTTCACATCATTCCGACTATCCATCGCTGACGTTCCGGCGGGGACGCACCCGCAAGGGGCAGGGAACCTGGTTCGGTCCCTATCCCAGCTCTGGCGCAGTCAAGGAAAGTCTTAATATTCTGCAGAAGATCTTCCGCATAAGGGACTGTTCTGAAAGTTATTTCAGAAACCGGACAAGGCCCTGCCTGCAATACCAGATCAACCGCTGCACGGCCCCATGCGTTGGCTATGTGACGCCGGAGGAATACCAGGACGACGTCCGTCACGCCACCATGTTCCTGGAGGGAAAGAATCCAGCCATCATCCGGGACCTGATGGACACCATGGAGAAGGCCTCGGCCAACCTGGAATTCGAGAAGGCCGCCGCCTGCCGCGACCAGATCAACCATCTGCGTCACGTGCAGGAACAGCAGGCCATTGACAGCGAGGGTGGCGATGCCGATGTGGTGGCCATGGCCCAGGATGCCGGCGTTGTCTGCCTGGTGGTCATTATTGTCCGCGGTGGACGGGTACTGGGCACCAAGGACTACTTTCCCCGCTTCTCCATAGAACAGAGCGATGAGGAACTGCTGAGCGCGTTCCTCGGTCAGTTCTACTTCGGCGGCGCCACCCGGCGGGAGATTCCCCGGGACATTCTGGTTACCACCCTGCCGGAGGAACATGAGCTGTTATCCCAGGCCCTGTCGGAGCAGGCTGGTCGCGAGACGAGGATCCGCAGCAATGTCCGGGGGGAGCGACGCAAGTGGCTGGAACTGGCCCAGACCAATGCCCGCCAGACCCTGATGACCCACCTGGCCAGCAAGGAAACGGTCTATCGTCGCCTGCTGGCGCTGCGTGACCTGCTGGACCTGCCGGAGACGCCGTCGCGGATGGAATGCTTCGATATCAGCCACAGCTCCGGGGAAAACACGGTCGCATCCTGTGTGGTTTTCGACGAGAATGGGCCCCTCAAGAGCGACTACCGGCTCTACAATATTGAAGGGGTGACCGCTGGCGACGACTATGCCGCCATGCGACAGGTACTGACCCGCCGCTACCGGCGAATGGTGAACGGCGAAGGCAAGCGCCCGGACCTGGTGCTGATCGACGGCGGCAAGGGGCAGTTACGGATGGCCCGGGAAGTCTTCGAGGAACTGGAGATCCGTGATATACCATTGATCGGGGTCGCCAAGGGCGTCACCCGCAAGGCCGGTATGGAACAGCTGATTGATGCCCTGACGGACCGGGTCTTCCGGGTGCCTCCGGACTCGCCGGCGCTGCATCTGATCCAGCATATCCGGGATGAGAGCCATCGCTTTGCGATTTCCGGCCATCGGGCACGCCGGGACAAGAAACGGCGCCAGTCCACGCTGGAAGGCATCGAAGGGGTGGGGCCCAAACGCCGCCGGGACCTGATACGCTATTTTGGCAGTGTGCGGGGCTTGCGGGACGCCGGCATCGACGAAATTGCCAAGGTGCAGGGCATCAGCAAGGCCCTGGCCGAAACCATCTACGCCGCATTACACGACGAGTAGGGAATTAATGAATCTGCCGAACGTATTGACGCTGTCACGCATCGTGATGATTCCGGTCTTCGTGATGGTGTTCTACCTGCCCGTGGATTGGCGTTACGTGGCCAGCGCAGCGATATTCGCCATTGCTGCCGCCACCGACTGGCTCGACGGGTACCTGGCCCGCAAGCTCGACCAGTCCACGCCATTCGGCGCCTTCCTGGACCCGGTGGCCGATAAGCTGATGGTGGCGGTGGCCCTCACGGTCCTGATCGAGGAACACGCCAACTACCTCCTGACCATACCCGCCATGGTCATTATCGGTCGGGAGATCGTGATCTCGGCGTTGCGGGAATGGATGGCGGAAATTGGCAGCCGCGCCAGTGTGGCCGTCTCCTACATCGGCAAGATCAAGACCACCGCGCAGATGGTGGCCATCGTCCTGCTGCTGGCCGTACCGCCGGGTGTCATGATCTCGTACGCTGGCACGGCATTGCTGTATCTGGCGGCGATACTGACCTTCTGGTCCATGGTGCTCTACCTGCAGGCCGCCTGGTCGGATCTCTTTCCGGACAGCGACAGGTCTCAGTAATCGGAGAGCGCCGCCAACACCCAGTCGGCCAGCTCCCTCGACAGCTGATCCGAAGCCTGTCCGAACGCCCTGATCGCTGCCTCGATACCGTCGCCTTCCACCGGCACCCGCACCCGGAAATCCCGGGTCACCAGTGTGCGGCGGCTACCGTTCTCCACCAGTTGTGCCTGCAGGTACAGACGGACCGCTGTGTCGCTGCCATCGGTACGGTCTTCCTGGAAGGCTTTGAGCTCGGACGTCAGCGTGATGTCGCTGCCTGACCCGCTGGTGTCCGATACCACGGTGGCCATTCGTGGATCATCCCGCAGGGACCGTACTATGTGGTCACGCAATAACAGCGGCACGTCGGTCATCCACCGGACATCGCTGTAGGCAGCCAGTTCGTTGGGGCGGGGCTCGATCACAATGCGCTCTCCGCTGAGGACGCCGTTGGCCTGGGGCCGCACTACCTTCAATACCGGCAGTGCATCCTGGCCCGCGTCAGACACGGCGGGAGGCCGGTAGTCGTAGGGCAGGGTAAAGATCCGCAGCGGCTGTTTTTCGGGGAACAGGGCGACGCTGCAGCCCGTCAGGGCCATCATCAGGCCAAGGGCCCCCGCCCTGAAGAACCACGGAACAGGACGACTCATGGTGACACCTCCTGGATGGAGTCCTGGCCCAGCAGGGCGCGCCCCGGGTCTTCCTCCAGCCGCCGGGTAAGCAGGCTCAGGTTACGCAGAGTGGCCTGAAGTTCCTGCATGACCGGGGCCAGCTCTCCCAGGCTATGAAGGCCCTGACTGACAGAGCCCTCGTTCTCCGCCACCAGAGTATCGATCCTGACGGCGGCCCGGTTCAGGGCCTGGGCAGCCTCCCGGGTGGCGTTCAGGGTGGGATCCCCCTGGTTCTCCAGCAGCTCGCCCAGGTAATCCCCCAGGTCACTGTAACGGTCAAAGGTGGTCCTGGCCCGCTCGGCGGCATCATAGACACTCACCAGGGCCCGGTTCAGGTTGTCCCGCTCCGCCACCAGCGTGTCGGTGGTGGTCCTGAAATTCTGCAGGGTCACGGTGAGGTTTTCCGCGTTTTCCTCGGACAGGAAGCGATTGGCATTGGTGAGGAACCGGTCCGCCTTCTCGACGATGTGTTCACTGTTGCTGAGCAGGGTGCTGAACTGTGACGGTTCGGCCTCGATGTAGGGCGGGTTATCACGATCCCCCTCCAGTCTGGCGCTGTCCGGGGTACCGCCCCGGAACTGTATGGTCATGGCCCCGGTGATGTTGGCCAGGCTCAATGAGGCCTGGGTGTCCTCCCGCACCGGCACATCGCTGTACACCCGGACCAGGGCGCGGACGTGGCGGGGGTCCTCCGGGTCCAGGCTCAGCTTGACCACATTGCCCACCTCAATACCGCTGTACTGGACCGGACTGCCTTCGGACAGGCCGCTGACACCATAGTGGAAGCCAACCATGTAATGGCTGTAGTCGCGGTTGTTATCCGCATCGCCAAGCCAGAGGGCAAACAGCAGGATGGCGGCGAGGGTGGCCAGGGTAAAGACACCGATCACTACGTGGTGGGCTCTGGGTTCCACGTCAGCGGTCCTCCTCTACGGGTTGGCGGTGGGCTCCGGCAACAGCGCGGCCCCGGGGGCCATGGAAGTAGTCCTGAATCCATGGGTCCGGATGTCGTTCTACCACATCCAGTGAATCGGCGACCAGCACCTTGCCCCGGGCCAGCACAGCCACACGGTCACAGGTGGCGTACAGGGTGTCCAGGTCGTGGGTGACCATGAACACGCTGAAGCCCAGGGCATTGCGAAGGGTTCGCAGCAGTTCATCAAAGCCGGCTGCGCCGATGGGGTCCAGGCCGGCGGTAGGCTCATCCAGGAACAGTACCTCCGGGTCCAGGGCCAGGGCACGGGCCAGGGCGGCCCGCTTGACCATGCCGCCGGACAGCTCCGCCGGGTAATTCAGGGCGGCCTCCGGGGGCAGCCCCACCAGGGCCAGTTTCATGCGGGCCAGGTGTTCCGCGTTCCGCCGGCTCAGGCCGGCGTGCTCGATCAACGTCAGGGCAATGTTCTCCTGCAAGGTCAGGGAGGTAAACAGCGCGCCTCCCTGGAACAGTACACCGAAACGGCGCTCGGTAAGGGATCGCTGCTCCGGTGACAGGGCCATCAGGTCGTTGCCGAACACCCGGATAGTGCCGCCGTTGGCCCGACGGAGTCCGATGATGCTTCGTAATAACACCGACTTGCCGGTGCCGGAACCGCCCACCACTCCCAGAATCTCGCCGGGGAACAGGTCCAGGTCCAGGTTGTCGTGGACCCGGTGGTCACCAAAGCGGTTCTCCAGCCCCCTAACGGCTATCAACGGTTCCGTCACCATCCCATCTCCATGAAGAACAGGGCCGCGATGGCATCCAGCAGGATCACCATGAAGATCGACTGGACCACGCTGGAGGTGGTGTGCTGGCCGACGGATTCGGCGCTGCCACTGACCTTGAGGCCTTCGAGGCAACCGATCACGGCCACGACAAAGGCAAAGATTGGCGCCTTGCCCAGACCCACCAGGAAGTGGTTCAGGGGGATTTCCCGCTCGATGATCGACAGGAACTGGGTGATCGAGATGTCGAGGCTGTACAGGCAGACCATGGCGCCGCCGACAATCCCGCTGACCATGCCCACAAAGGTCAGGAACGGCAGGCTGATCACCATGGCCAGCACCCTGGGCACCACCAGCATCTCCATGGGGTCCAGGCCGGATGCTCGCAACGCATCAATCTCCTGGTTGGCCTTCATGGACCCGAGTTGCGCGGTGTAGGCACTGGCGGTGCGGCCGGCCAGGAGGATGGCCGCCAGCACCACGCCGAACTCCCGCAGGAAGGCAAAGGTGACCAGGTGGACGGTATAGATGGTGGCGCCGAACCGTTCCAGCACCGTGGCCCCCAGGAAGGCCACCACCGCACCCACCAGGAAGGTGAGCAGGGCGACGATGGGCAGGGCATTGAGGCCGGTACGCTGGACATGGGCCACCAGGGAGGTGAGCCGCCAGCGACCGGGATGGGGCAACATGGCCAGTATCGTGGTGAGGGTCTGACCGATAAACCCGGTCAGCAGCTTCTGGTCCCTGGCGAAGCCGGTGATCCAGCGACCGATCAGCGCCAGGGAATGACGCAGTCCGGAGGGTGGCACCGGTGGCCCGTCCTCAACGACCGATGTGGCACGGGCCACCGTCAGCAGCAGGCCCTTGCGCTCGGCTGCCAGATCCGGGTCGGATTCCGCCAGTTGTGCCAGGCGTTCGCCGCCCAGCAGTTCGGCAATCAGGCTGGCGCCGGCGCTGTCCAGTTGCCGCAGGTCGGACCAGTCGACCCGTTCCACGGTCCGGGCGGTTTCGGAGAGGGCCGAGTGGACCTCATGCCTGAGTTCCGTAAAACGGGACAACACCCAGTCATCCTGAAGGATGACCGTACCGTCCCTGATCGTCAGGCTGTTGCCGGCTGTCGGCATTCAAGGCTCCCGTACAGAAAAATGACTGATAACTGAATGATAGCGGATCCGGCGCGTTAGGAAATGTCGGACCGGTTGCGCAGTTGCAATGAAAGCCCCACTAAAACATAAACTTGATAAAAAGTGTTGACGGCCCGGGCGTAATCCGTAGAATACCCAGCCGTTGACGAGGCAACGCCTCTGAAGAGCGGGAATAGCTCAGTTGGTAGAGCACAACCTTGCCAAGGTTGGGGTCGCGAGT